>NZ_JAQISX010000019.1:0-28410 GCF_028618425.1 Bartonella sp. ML70XJBT | reverse complement strand
GCTGCTGGATGTGAAAAAACCTATAGCGTCGCTGAATTTAAAAAAGATGAAAAATTACGCCTAGAGTGGGATGCTAAATGTGGATTTGCAGGGACTTCAAAAAATTGTGAAAACATGCGGTTAGCATTCTTAGAACTTGAGAAGGAACGTCAGGCAAAAGCTAAAGAAATATGGAATGCTACATTTGGGATAAAAGAGCATGCTGAGGAAGAACAAAAAGCGAAAGAAAAAGCAGAACAACAACAGGACAATCACTAATCATGAATAAAGTTCTCATAACAACATTGCTCCTTTGCACAGGGCTCATCACCGCTGGCTGTGAAAAAACCTATAGCGTCGCTGAATTTAAAAAAGATAAAAAACTGATGGAAGAGTGGAATGCTAAATGTGGATTTGCAGGAACCGCAAAAAATTGTGAAAACTTAAGGTTAGCGCAACTTGAACTTCAAAAGGAATATGAAGCAAAAGCGGAAGAGAGAGCGCGTGAACGCGAAGAAGAAAGTCGCAAAGCGATGGAAAGATTTGATGCCGCAATGGAAGCTAGACATCAAAGAATGCAAGCTGAACTAAAAAGACTAAAAGCTGAAGAAAAAGCAAAAGAACAAGCCGAACGAGAAGCAAAAGAGCGCGCGGCAAAAGAACAACAAAATAACCATTAAGACACAATGAAGAGCGGAGCATCTCAATGGCAGTAGAAAGCAAAGGCGTATTCACTGATAGAGATGATATGTTAATGGAGCCTCTTATAGAGCTAACGGATAACATCTATTGCGCTTTAGCTGCTCAACTTAAAGAGCTGTACACAACTCTATACTTCATTTATGGCAACATTATATCACTGCCCTAGATTTATCATCACTGGTTATAAAAACCAGAACACAAGCATAATTTAAAAATTGTGCTCAAACCTTGTAAAACTGAAAGGAAAAAGGGGAAATATTTATGAATAAAGTTCTCATAACAACATTGCTACTTTGCACTGGAATTATCGCTGCTGGATGTGAAAAAACCTATAGCGTCGCTGAATTTAAAAAAGATGAAAAATTACGCCTAGAGTGGGATGCTAAATGTGGATTTGCAGGGACTTCAAAAAATTGTGAAAACATGCGGTTAGCATTCTTAGAACTTGAGAAGGAACGTCAGGCAAAAGCTAAAGAAATATGGAATGCTACATTTGGGATAAAAGAGCATGCTGAGGAAGAACAAAAAGCGAAAGAAAAAGCAGAACAACAACAGGACAATCACTAATCATGAATAAAGTTCTCATAACAACATTGCTCCTTTGCACAGGGCTCATCACCGCTGGCTGTGAAAAAACCTATAGCGTCGCTGAATTTAAAAAAGATAAAAAACTGATGGAAGAGTGGAATGCTAAATGTGGATTTGCAGGAACCGCAAAAAATTGTGAAAACTTAAGGTTAGCGCAACTTGAACTTCAAAAGGAATATGAAGCAAAAGCGGAAGAGAGAGCGCGTGAACGCGAAGAAGAAAGTCGCAAAGCGATGGAAAGATTTGATGCCGCAATGGAAGCTAGACATCAAAGAATGCAAGCTGAACTAAAAAGACTAAAAGCTGAAGAAAAAGCAAAAGAACAAGCCGAACGAGAAGCAAAAGAGCGCGCGGCAAAAGAACAACAAAATAACCATTAAGACACAATGAAGAGCGGAGCATCTCAATGGCAGTAGAAAGCAAAGGCGTATTCACTGATAGAGATGATATGTTAATGGAGCCTCTTATAGAGCTAACGGATAACATCTATTGCGCTTTAGCTGCTCAACTTAAAGAGCTGTACACACTCTATACTTCATTTATGGCAACATTATGTCACGGCCCTAGATTTATCATCACTGGTTATAAAAACCAGAACACAAGCATAATGTAAAAATTGTGCTCAAACCTTGTAAAACTGAAAGAAAGAAGGGGAAATATTGATGAATAAAGTTCTCATAACAACATTGCTATTTTGCACTGGAATTATCGCTGCTGGCTGTGAAAAAACCTATAGCGTCGCTGAATTTAAAAAAGATAAAAAATTGATGGAAGAGTGGAATGCTAAATGTGGATTCGCAGGAACCGCAAAAAATTGTGAAAACTTAAGGTTAGCGCAACTTGAACTTCAAAAAGAATATGAAGCAAAAGCGGAAGAGAGAGCGCGTGAACGCGAAGAAGAATATCGCAAAGAAATGGAAGAATATGACGCAAAAATAGAAGCTGAACATCAAAGAAGACAAGCTGAAATAAAAAAACTAAAAGCTGAACAAAAAGCAAAGGAACAAGCTGAACGAGAAGCAAAAGAAAAAGCTGAACAGAAACAAGATAATAATTAAGACACAATAAAGAGCGGAGCATCTAAATGGCTGTAGAAACAAAAGGCATATTCACTGATAGAGATGATATGTTAATGGAGCCCCTTATAGAGCTAACGGATAACATCTATTGCACTTTAGCTGCTCAACTTAAAGAGCTGTACACATTCTATACTTCATTTATGGCAAGATTATGTCACTGCCCTAGATTTATCATCACTGGTTATAAAAAACCGATAACACAAGCATAATTTAAAAATTGTGCTCAAACCTTGAAAAACTGAAAGGAAAAAGGGGAAATATTTATGAATAAAGTTCTCATAACAACATTGTTGCTTTGCACTGGAATTATCGCTGCTGGATGTGAAAAAACCTATAGCGTCGCAGAATTTAAAAAAGATGAAAAATTATTTGATGAATGGGTCACGAGATGTGGAGGGATAGGAACTTCAAAAAATTGTGAAAACCTAAGAGTAGCAGGCGCTGAACTTGAGAAAGAACGTCGGGCAAAAATTGAAGAAGAAAATCGCAAAATAGATGAAAAATTTAAAGCTGAACAAAAAGCCTGGATTGAAAAAATTGAAGCTGATACTAAAAGATTACGAGCTGAGCGAGAAGCAAAAGAGCGCGCCGCAGAGGAACGAAGAGCAAAAGAGCGTGCTCAACAGCAACAGAATAATAATTGACAGCAGAAATGATTATATTTGGAAACATTAAATAGAATGGGTGTACAATGGCATTCGACAAAATAGCTACCTTTACCGAGGCAGAAAAAACGTTAATCGAACCTATTGTAAATATAATGCATAACTCCGTTGAACATCTCTCTTCGGCTTTAAGTGGTCCGCTTAAACTATCTTGTACCATTTACATTATATTTATAGGGTACAATATCATCTCTGGACGATCTTCTATGCCACTGTGGGAGTTTATAGCGACAACTTTCAAACTTGGCATCATTGTTGCACTCGCCACAAACGCTGCTCTTTATAATGAGTGGGTCGGGGATTTATTTTTCAATAGTCTGCCGGATGCCATTGCACACGCCACACAAGGGACAATACACTCAGATAAAAATATATGGGATGATCTGTTAAATAAAGCTGTTTCACATATTTTTGATGCAGTAAAAAAAGCTTCATGGCTTGCAATAGGGGCGTATATTATTTCAGGGATATACGCTTTGCTCTGTTACTTTATTTCTGCTTTTTTTTGCCTGATTGGTTTTTACGTCACAATGTTTGCTAAGCTAGGTTTATTTCTTCTCCTATCATTAGGACCACTCTTCATAAGCCTCTCTATGTTTTCACCAACAAGGCGTTTTACAGAAGCATGGTTAGGGCAAGTTGCAAATTTCATTATTTTACAGGTATTAGTCATCTTGCTTGGGAGTATGTATATCAAACTTGCAATGAACGTCTTTACAAAAAATATTGAAGATCTCATGTTTGCTTATGGCGAATTCATGGTGGTTGGCATCGGGGGTATTTTTCTTTTCTTCAATTTACCTAGCATGGCATCCGCTTTAACCTCTGGGGGGGCTTCCCTTACAGGCTCAGGAGGAGCTAAAACAATAACGGGTGGCGTTAAAAAATTAGCATCACTATTAAAAAAAATACCAAAGGTTTAAATTTAAAATGCGGGAATTAAAAAAAATTGGGGTCATCTTACCTTTTCTCTTTCTCAGTGGCTGTATGTCTTCATCACACACACTGAAGTCACTTCCAAAGTGTGATGGATATTCTAAACGTCCACTCAACCGCTCTATGTGGAATTGGGAGGGGAAAAAACCCACACCCACCCCCATCATCATCAGTAACAACACCACCCCCTCACCCTTAAAAGAGGGAAAGCTGGAAATGCTTCTGGCACAAAAGTTAACCGATGAAGAAATGAAATCCTACAAAAATTGCGGGCAAAAAGCATGAAAAAAAAAGACGTAGAACAATACATTGCTGAAGCGCGCTCCTTTGATCAAGATCGCATGCTCGCTTCACGACGCACCACCCGTGCCTCACTCACCATCGCTGCGATAGCCGTTATCGTAGCGGTCATGTCATCCTTTGCGGTCATCACCCTCACACCACTTAAAACGGTAGAGCCTTTTGTCATCCGTGTGGACAATTCAACCGGTATCACAGAAGTGGTGGAAGCCTTAAAAGAAGCACCCACCAATGTCGATGAAGCCATCACACGCTATTTTGCCGCAAAATATGTCCGCTCTCGTGAAGGCTTCACCACAGAAGAAATACAAAACAACTTTAAAACGGTCTCTCTCCTCTCCTCCACTGAAGAGCAGGAAAGATTTGCCAGCTGGTACGGCGCAAGAAATCCACAAAGTCCACAAATTCTCTACAAACATGCCACCGTTACAATAACGATAAAATCAATCTCCTTTATCAATGACGATGTCGCCCAAGTGCGTTACTACAGAACAATCCATGATAATGACAACAACAAAGAATTCATTACCCACTGGGTTGCAACGCTCACCTTCGAATATATTAACGCCCCCATCTCTGTCCAAAACCGCCTGATAAATCCTCTTGGGTTTATTGTTAATGAATATAGAACTGATCCGGAAGTGGTCAACTGATCATGACAAAAAAAATCCTTTTTCTTATTCTCAGCATCCTCGTCCTTTCTCCTACACCTTGGAGTAACGCCAGTGTTTTTCCCACCCGCGCGCCGAGTGATAGCCGCATTCGCTTTATCAATTATGATGCTTATAATGTCACAAAAATTATTGGCTCCATCCGCTCTTCCGTTCAGATAGAATTTTCTGCCAATGAAGAAATTGCGCATGTCGCCATTGGCAACAGCGTTGCATGGGAAGTCGCACCAGCAGGCAATATTCTCTTCCTCAAAGCGCGCGAAGTCCAACCCATCACCAATCTCCAAGTCGTCACCACAAAGCTTGATGGCTCAAAACGCTCCTATCAATTTGAACTGATCATCAAAGATGGAGAAATTTCCTCTGGACAAGAAACCTATTTCCTCGTGAAATTTCGCTACCCCCAAGAAGAAGCAGAACAAAGAAGACTTGCCGCCCTTCTGCGACAAGAAAAAAAACAAGCCCAACAAATTGATAATGTCTTCAACGCTTATGAAACCTACGGACCACGCAATTGGGCTTACACCGCACAAGGCTCAAGCAACCTTGAACCCTCCTCTGTATACGACAATGGCAAAACCACAACATTCACTTTCCCTGCCAACCAAGAAATCCCTGCCATTTACATCGTGAGCAGTGATGGTACAGAATCGCTAGTTCCCAAAACCACAAGAGGCAACATGGTTATTGTCCATGCCATTAGCGCACGCTTCACCCTAAGACAGGGAAGAAATGTCCTCTGCATCTTTAACGAAGCCTATCAACCAAAAGGCATCAATCCAGACACCGGAACAACCTCACCATCTGTTGAACGTAAAATTGCATCAGATCTTTAAACATCTTTAAATAAAGCGGGAATTAAAGGGGACCAACACATGAGTGATAAAACCACGAACGAAGATCGAGGCTCCATTAGCGATAAACGCAACAATACCTCACAAAGCCTTGGCAAAAAAATAGTTGTCGCAATCGCCTGTATAGGAGTCTGCGCCTATGTGGTCTGGAACATCTTATCCTCTCCCGAAGAAAAAAAAGACACTGCAAAACCTCATAAAAAACAAGAAAAAAGCTTTCGCAACACCCTCGCGCCTTTAGAGATCCTCCCCTCCACCCCGCGTGCCAAAATGGCGCCCATAACCCTCCCCCCTCCACAACCACTCGCACCAGCCCCCAAAAAAGACGACCCCTTACTTGATGCCGCAAGACGCGCCCCTGTCTTAGCTTTTGCCAAAGGCTCTAAATCTGAATTAAAAAATGTCGTCAACAATGCTTTCAACCCCCTTGAGAAGTTGAATGCCCTTGAAAATCTCTCTCAGATGCAAAATTCTCCTGCCGCTCAAAACACACAAAATTTTGCAACCCTGTTAAAACCCACCACATCAGAAGAAACAAAAGCAAAACTCATCGGCAATAGAAACTTTATCATCGCCATGGGAACCTCTATCCCCTGTATCTTAGAAACCGCCTTAAACAGCGACCAACCAGGCTTTGCCAGCTGCATTATTAACCGCGATATCCTCTCTGACAATGGACGCGTTGTTTTACTTGATAAAGGTACCCAAGTGGTTGGCGAATATCGCGGAGGCATCAAACAAGGGCAATCCCGTCTCTTCGTCCTCTGGACCAGAGCAAAAACCCCAAACGGGATCATCATCCCCCTTGCCTCACCCGCAACCGACAGTTTAGGACGAGCCGGCTTTGATGGCAACATCAACACCCATTGGTGGGAACGCTTTGGCTCTTCCCTTTTACTCACCGTTATTGATAGCGCCACAACCACCCTCACCAACAGAATGCAAAACAAGAATAAAGCAGGGGCAAACAACGCTGGAGGTGGTGGTTTTGAAGGCGCAAACAACATGGGAAAAGATGCAGCAAGTATCGCTCTTGAAAACCAAATCAACATCCCCCCTACCTTAGAAAAATTCCAAGGCGAACTGGTCAATATTTTCGTTGCAAGAGATCTCGACTTTTCCTCTGTCTATAAACTAACGCTCACCCATAAAAGGAACAACGCTTACTCCCGCTCAACCCCGGGCTATTCCTTTTTTCATTAGTCACTCTCACAGTCAATAAAAACACATATAAAACATATAAAGTAATTAAAATCATAGTATGGCCACAGCAAAAAATATAGAACGAGCCTCCATCGTTTTAACAAAATTGAAAATCTTAGATGATTTTCTCAATAATGAAAATTTATTCGAAATTGTCGTCAATCGTCCTGGTGAAGTGATTGTTGAGGGTCCAAACGGTTGGCAAACCCACACCCTTGAAGAACTAACCTACAGCGAGCTAGAAGGTATCGCAAAAGTTGTTGCTGCCTACACAACACAAAAAATCAGTGTAGAAAACCCTGTTCTCTCCGCAACACTTCCCAATAATGAACGCATACAAATTGTCATGCCCCCCGCTGTTGCCCCCAATACCATCAGCATGACAATCCGCAAACCTTCATCACGCACTTTTTCCCTTGAAAGTTTACACGAAAACCAACTGTTTTCTGTAGCAAGAAATGTCACTTTCACCCCCCTTGAACAAATGAAAAAGCGTTCCTGTGAACTCTCCGACACAGAACAAGAACTAACAGACCTCTTCATCGCCAAAGATTTTTGTAAATTTTTAGAACGCGCCGTTATCACCCAACAAAACATCTTAATATCCGGCAAAACCGGCTCTGGAAAAACCACCCTCTCCAAAGCTTTAATTGCCAAAATCCCCGAATACGAACGCATTCTCACCATTGAAGACACACCAGAACTGGTCGTTCCCCATTCCAATAAAGTCCAACTTTTCTATTCAAAAGATAACCAAGGCTTAGCAAAAGCTGGCGCAAAAGAACTCCTTGAATCGGGACTGCGCATGCGCCCCGACCGCATACTCTTGCAAGAGCTACGTGATGGCACAGCCTTTTACTATATCCGCAATGTCAACTCTGGTCACCCAGGCTCCATCACCACTGTCCACGCCTCCACAGCCCTTGCCGCCTTTGAACAAATGACCCTCCTTGTCAAAGAAAGTGACGGGGGCGGTAATTTAGCACGCGATGATATCCGCGGCTTATTAATTTCCATGATAGACGTCATCATCCAATGCAAACGCCTGGAAGGCAAATTTCGTGTCACAGAAATTTACTACGACCCCTTCAAACGTCGAGACGCTTTTTAAAAAAACGACACCACCCTTCTTATGCCAATAGAGATTTTTTAAGAGCACGATTGATCGCTTCGGGTTCATTTTCAATGATTGAAAGCAACAAACGGGAAGAAGTATCTATAGAATATCGTCCCTGTTCCCAATCACGAATGCGACCTACAGAAAAACCAAAACGTTCCGCAAATTGAGCCTGTGTCAACCCAATATTTTTTCTGATTTTTTTGACATCAACATTTGCAGGAATATGGATACCAAATTTAGTGACATCCGCTTCACCTTTAGCATAGGCAAGAGCTTCACGAGCACCCTGTAATATACGAGAACCAGCTCTACTTGTCTTATCCATTATTTTTCCTTTCGATATTCATCAAGAAGCGCCGTTAAAATTTTTTTCAGCTCATTTCTCTCTGATTTTGTCAAATTTCCTTGAGATGATTTACTATAAATATCTAAGAGAAACACCGGAATATTTTGACCACCAAAAAAGGTAATAACCCTATATCCCCCACTTTTACCCTTATGTTTTGTTGGAACTCTAACTTTCCTTGGCTTCTTCCCTCATACCTTGTATAAGATCACCAGCATTTGGATTAGCAGCAATAAAAGAAACAACATTAAACAATTCTTCAGATGATATGCCTTCTTCTTTCATAGAAGCAAAATAAGCTGTCGTTTCACTCACCGTTTACATATATTATTTAATATAAAGTATCTCCATCAATGATCAAAAAATACGTGATCCCCATAGCGATAATGATATAAATTAAAAGCTTATTTATGATCAGAAATATCAAATATCCAAATGACGAAATAAATCTTCCATATCTTTAGCCCTGTATATATCTTCGCCCTTGTCACTTTTCTTGAAAGTTTCAGACTGTTCCTCATTAGAAATATACATCTCAAACGGTAATCCCTTTTCATTGACAACTTTTGTCAAAGCAATCCGAATAAAATCAGACACCGTAAGTCCTAGACTTTCCAATATTTCATTAGCTTGTTTTTTTAAACGTCTTATCTATGCGTGCACGTACAACATCTTTTTCTACACTCATATTAAACCTCCTTTGGATGACCTCTCTTTTGTCATATGGCTTAATAGAGCTACAAACATAAGGCTTTATCTCCTGCCTTACCGTGTCACATCTTTTGATTTTTCACGCGCTATCGCATTGTTTTGTTCTTGTATGTGCTTCTGTTGCAGAAATTTAACAACCGTTTGAAACTCTTTCATGTGTTCTTTATCTGGAGACTGTTGTTTTGAGAGTGCTTTCGATAAATCAAAGTCTTGTTTATGAATGGAATCCTTTCCAAAACGCTTATCTAAAGCACTTTGCAGCGTTGAAAATTCCTTGTTAACCGGCTCTGGTATCTTCGAATAACTTTCACGTCCAGCTTCAAAATTTTTCATAAAAGTTACTGCTTCTTGTGAAAGTGACGGTACCTCAACCTTCAATTGCTCACGCTCCCGTGTAACCCTATCCATATGGATCTCATAAGAATTCTTGTAAAAGGATTGAAGCTTTTTAATAGAAGAAAGTGCAAAAGGAACATGATAAAGCGCTTCTTTTCGTTCTTTTCCTGTAGCCTTTAATTTATCGATTAAACGATCTGACCCACGCAGTTGACCAGCCTTCTCTGGAGACTTGGCTAAAATGTCAGGGAGTTTATCGCCTTTCCCCGTTAAAATTGTTTGCTCAATCTTAAGTGCAGCTGCTTGTGGATCTTTATAAATAGATGCCAAACGATTGTTCAATTCCTTAAACATATCAACATAAGATTTTTCATTTCTAAGAGCGCTTAGCACCTTTTGTTCTAGATTAGAGTTATCTGTATAAGCCGCAAGGTATGGCGCTTGTTCTGTTAATTTTGAAGCAACATTCAAATCTTTTTGTGGTTGTTCTATTTCAAGCTCTTCTTTTTGAAGTTTAGAAAAATTTGTCTTTGCTTTATCCAAAATGGTTATAATTTTTTCCTTTTGTCCTTCGTATAATTCTTTATTAATCTCAATATAAGAGGAAATTTCCTCCCCAAGATGGGTAACATCATCTCTTTTATTTTCTGTAAATTTGATAAGGTTCTTATGGATGAGTACAGACAAGTGTTCAGAATTTCCAAAATGGGCTGCAATGGATGCCTCTATCATTTCTTGTTTCTCAACACCCTTCCAGTTGATATGATAACCAGCTTCACGAGCAAGTTGTCCCATAAATTCACGCAACGTGCGCCCATTTCCTTCTCGAAATGGATGCAACGCATTCAACTCTCCCATGTAATATCCAGCCCTTTGGCTAAATTCATCTATATCAAGACCACGCAGATACTGTTCTTTTGCAAGTTTTTGCGTAATCTTCGGGGCATAACTTTCAATCTGATGATAACTCGCAAACATACTATTGCCTTTGGCAATATCCACTAAACGGATCTCTCCCGCCCATTCATATATGTCACCAAACAGTTTCCTATGCATCTCTTTCATGTAGCTGAGATCAAACTTACCACGAATAGCAGCACGCATAAGTTCAAAAGACCTTACATAAGCGAAAGTAGATTCCACACGCTCCAATGTGGCTTTGTCTTTAATACCAAACCGATTATATAACACACCAGTTTCAGGATCAGTATAAGGATCACCACTCCTCTTATACTTCTCCACGTTTTATCCGCTCCATATAATCCTTGATTACATCACTTGTTTCAAGCTCTCCAATAATAACACGCTCCATTTGCTCAACGACTTTTGGATCGGGTTCCAATCCCTCTAAACGTTGGCTTGCTAATGCATTTTTAGCAGCAAAGCGACGTCGTTTAATTTCGTCTTCACTCAACATATAAAAACCTCCCTTCGTTATTCTTCATTATAGCTCAAATGCGCTACAAACATAAGGTTTTATTCCTTGCCTTACCGCATCACATCTTTTGATTTTATACGCACGACTGGCGTTGTTTTGTTCTTGTATATGCTTCTGTTGCAAAAATTTAATAGCCGTTTGAAACTCTTTTATGTATTTTTTATCAGGAGACTGTTATTTAGAAAATGCTTTTGATAAATCATAATTTGTTTGCAGTGCGAGCCAAGCTCGTGCTGTGCTTACACCAGACATTTCAAGCCTAATAGCAAGATGAGCACTAATCGCGGCTTTTCCATTTAAAACGCTAGAAAGGGCTTCTCGAGATATACCAAGCCACTCTGCGGCTTCATTAACCGATAAACCAAATTCTTTGATCACATCTTCACGCAATAATTCACCAGGATGTGGTGGATTTTTCATCATTTTTTAGCACTCCTTAGTGATAATCTAGATAATCAACTAATTCGACATCTATGCCCTCAAAGCGAAATATTACACAACAATTTCCATTGATAATAATTGACCCATAATCTTTGAGATCACCTTTTAGCAGATGTAATCAAAAGGACGCATAACTTTAAATCCTTTAGCGATACATCTCCTTCAAGAGCCCCTAAAACAGCATGGGCGGTTCTAATCCCTTTAGTCGTATCAGTATTATAGAAGGCTTCAATCCTTTTATGTTTAAATCATAAATTAAGAGAATGTGTAACACGACAAGATACAAAAAATATTGATTATTTTTTATATCACATGGCTTTTTTTACTTTATAAACATTAGAACTGTCATGAAAAAAATTGATTATTCTCATCACCTTATCTTTCAAGTGCCGTACTCACACATGTATCATGATGGGTGATCACATCCATCAACTCTGTCACAACCGTATCCAACACCTCTCGTGCATCCCCTTCGGCCATAAGGCGGATAACCGGCTCAGTTCCAGAAGCACGGATCACCAATCGTGCCTCTTTTCCCAACCGATTTTTTGCTTGATCAATAGCCGTTTTAACGGGATTTTTTTTCAAAACATTTTTATTTTTAATCGTTACATTTTTTAAAATTTGCGGAACAGGTTCAAACCGTTTACACAATTGGCTCATAGGTGTTTGACTTTCTTTCATACAAGCTAAAATCTGCAAGGCTGCCACCAACCCATCACCCGTTGTCCCAAAGTCACTAAGCACAATATGCCCAGAAGCCTCACCTCCAACATTATATCCCTTTTGACGCATGGCATCGACAACATAACGATCTCCAACTTTTGTTCTGATCAAGTCCAACCCTTTGGCATTCAAAAACCGCTCCAGTCCCAGATTGGACATAATCGTTGTAACAACCCCATTGCACCGTAACCGTCCCATTTTATGCCAATTTTCAGCAATCACAGCAATCAACTGATCCCCATTAACCGCTTGTGCTTTTTCATCAACAATGAGTACACGATCGCCATCTCCATCAAGAGCAATCCCTACATCAGCCCGCACTTCATGCACTTTGCGTTTTAAAGAGCTTAAATCGGTTGAGCCACATTTTTGATTAATATTGGTCCCATTCGGTTCATTATGAATAGCAAAAACCTCAGCCCCCAACTCCCATAAAGCACGAGGAGCCGCTTTATAAGCAGCGCCATTAGCACAATCCACAACAATACGCACAGCATCTAAGCGAACATCACGAGGCAAAGTCCGTTTGGCATATTCAATATAACGATAAATATCTCCCTCAACCCGTTTTGCGGAACCAATTTCGGCAGAACTTGCTAAAGATTTTGAAAGATCTGTATCGATCAATTGTTCAATTTTTGTTTCCATATCATCTGAAAGCTTAAAACCATCAGGACCAAAAAGTTTAATTCCATTATCATAGAAAGGATTATGAGAAGCAGAAATCATCACGCCAAGATCTGCACGCAAAGAGCGGCAAAGCATTGCAACAGCAGGTGTTGGCACGGGCCCCAATAAAAAAACTTCCATCCCCGCAGCAGTCAATCCTGAAACCAAAGCATTTTCCAACATATAGCCAGATAATCGGGTATCCTTACCAATCACCACACGACACGATTGATGTTGTGAACGAAATAAAACCCCTACAGCCATCCCTACCTTCATGGCAAAATCAGGTGTCATGGGAAATGAATTGGCTTTTCCCCGAATTCCATCAGTCCCAAAATATTTTTGCACCATACCTCGTTCCTTTATCCTTCTTCCCTTGGCTTTTCTTTAAAACGCTAATAGCCTCTCAATAGCCCTTTATACTCCTCACCCTATAAATGATACCATTGGACTTACCCCTCATCTTTTTAGGTCATCAAAAAACCTTTCACTATTGACACATCTAAACGACGCTCAACCAATAATGTTTCTCCTCTGCACACATAAAGCAATATTATTTGCTAAACAAGCTTTACACATCCCTTGAATACACCCAAAGGATAGTCTCACATCCTGCCAAACCCGCAAGTCAACTCATCATCAAACCTCGCACCCCTCAGTCCAAAGCTGCAAAGCACCCCTATCGCTTAACCTCACAACCCTACCAATACTGTAAGAGAACAGACCGCTTTATCCCCTGCTAAAGCTGTCATAATAAACGGCTTTTCTTAATTTTTTGCTTCCATGTTTTGGCAAATATTGCATCAAAGGCGCGAAGCTTTGCTCGCGCCCTTTTCAAAGAATTTAGAAGTTTTCCGAAAACACAGTCACTCAAGTGTTCTTAAAGGATTCTTATTTTCCTTTATCAGATCCCGAAGGTTTTGACTTTTTTTCAACACTGTTTTTATTTTGAGAGTGATTGACTGTTTTTATAGGACCTTTTGCGTTTTGTGCTTTTTTAGACTCAGTATCCTTGGACTTAGTATCACTGGATTTTGCTGTTTTCTTTCCAACAGTGCCTTCTGCCTTGTCGTCCTCCTCACCTTTAACGGCTTCTGCTTTATGGAGCACTGTTTTAGCGTCTTTTTCATCGCCCACAGGATCCCCTGCTTTCACCGTTCCAATCTTTGGAACAGAGGAAGTCCGCGGGGCAGCATTTTCATCTTTCTGCGTCCGTGAAGGAGGCTTTCCTGCAATGACTTCGTTAATTTCAGCACCCGTTAAAGTTTCATATTCCAACAAGCCTTGAGCGAGAGCAAACCATTCTTTTCTTTTTGTTTTCAAAATATTGGTTGCATTTTTATAGGCATCATCAATAAGCTTACGCACTTCCATATCAATCATGCGTGCTGTTTCTTCAGAAACATTTTGTGTTCGCGCAACAGAATGCCCTAAAAAGACTTCATCTTGGTTATCGCCATAAGCGACATTTCCAAGCAGATCCGAGAATCCCCACCGTGTGATCATGGCACGTGCTAATTTCGTTGCTTGCTCAATATCAGAAGAAGCCCCCGATGTGATATTTTCCTTTCCAAATTTCAACTCTTCAGCCACGCGCCCCCCCATCATGATGGCTAAACGAGAAATCATCCACCGATAACTCATGGAATAGCGATCACCTTCAGGCAATTGCATCACCATTCCCAATGCCCTTCCCCTTGGAACGATTGTTGCTTTGTGGACAGGATCAGCAACCGGTACATTAAGAGCCACGATAGCATGCCCTGCTTCGTGATAAGCCGTGAGTTCTTTTTCCTCTTGTGTCATAGCGGTTGAACGACGTTCAGCCCCCATCATCACCTTATCTTTTGCATCTTCGAATTCTTGCATTGTCACGACTCTTTTATTACGGCTCGCAGCCATAAGAGCAGCTTCATTCACAAGATTCATGAGGTCTGCACCGGAAAATCCTGGTGTTCCCCTTGCTAAAACTTTCAAATCAACATTCGGGGCTAAAGGAACATTGCGCACATGTACTTTCAAGATTTGCTCACGTCCAGAAACATCTGGATTTGGCACCACGACTTGTCGGTCAAAACGCCCTGGTCTCAATAAAGCAGGATCCAGCACATCAGGACGGTTTGTTGCAGCAATCAGAATAATACTCTCATTGGGCTCAAACCCATCCATTTCGACAAGCAACTGATTTAAAGTCTGCTCACGCTCATCGTTTCCCCCACCCAGTCCAGCACCCCGATGGCGTCCAACAGCATCGATTTCATCGATAAAGATAATACAAGGTGCATTTTTTTTAGCCTGTTCGAACATATCCCGCACACGACTCGCCCCAACACCTACAAACATTTCAACAAAATCAGACCCTGAAATGGTAAAGAATGGTACATTAGCTTCACCTGCCACCGAACGCGCTAACAGCGTTTTACCGGTTCCTGGAGGACCAACAAGCAAAACACCGCGAGGGATACGCCCTCCTAAGCGTTGAAATTTTTGTGGTTCGCGTAAAAATTCAACAATTTCTTGCAGATCTTGTTTTGCTTCTTCAACGCCAGCAACATCCTTAAAGGTAACACGTCCTTGCGCTTCATTAAGCAATCTTGCCTTTGATTTCCCAAACCCCATTGCCCCGCGAGATCCATTTTGCATTTGTCGCATAAAAAAGACCCACGCTCCTACAATAATAATAACAGGCAACAAAGAAAAAAGGAGATTAAGGAAGATACTATTTCCAGAACTTTCAGGAATAGCTTTAACATTAACGTTTTTGCTTTCCAATTTTTGTATCAAACCAGGATCACGTGGTGCAAAAGTTGAAACAGTTCTCTGTTCGACAGTTTGTCCTGTCAATTTTTGACCTTGAATGGTCACCGATTTCAGCTCGTTATTCTCAACTTTTTGTAAAAACTCAGAATAGGAGACTTCTCCACCACCAGAACGTTGACTATCTCCATTAAAGAAAGAAAACGACACAATTAAAATCAAGGCAATAACTCCCCAAATGAGGAGAGAGCGGTAATTAGAATTCATATTCAGCCCACTTAATCAAATATAGATTTCAAACAGTTCCCCTTAACATATAACCTTGTCAGCCCCTTGCCAAGGGATGAGAGACGGTTTATTCTCTTTTAGAGTTATTTTTCTTTATCTTTTCACCTCAAGATTAAAAAAAGGTTCTACAACATTCACCAGCGCAGTATCTTCGCGTGAGGAAAGCCAATCAAAAGGCGCCATAATTCGCTTGATGATAACGTTTTTATGAATAATCGCTTGAGAAATCAACTCAGGAATATCACACCCTTTATCATTTGAAATCATCAGCAGTGATTGTAAAGAGGGCAAATGAGGCTTTTTAAGATTAAAATTGCTGTTTTTCAATAAAGGTTTCAGCTGTTCTAAATTTGCGGCTCCAACCTTTATAGCCTCAGATCCATGATTGGTAATCTGATAGCGCCCATCCCACATGAGTGTTTCCTCCGGCGCTACAAAAACCTCTTTCATATTGCGTTTTTCACGCCATAAAGCAATGCCATCTTTATTATATTCAATCACACAGCCCGCATAAGTAAAACGCCGCTTTTCGGAAGAATGAAGAGAGAGTTTTTGAACAAGCATGCTTAATTTTTTTGAAGGAAGCAAATAAAATCCCCCACCCATCAACACCGCAAAAAGCCCAACAACGAAAGGGAAACAGGCATGTTTGTGTAAAAGTGACGCAGGCTTTTTGATGAAACAACGCCCATATTGAACCGTAATATCCAGTGCTAAGATTAAATCGGCAATATTTTGCGCGTGTTGACGCCGCCGCAATGCAGCCTGATTTATTTTTTGAGCAATATCCGCAAGCTTTTGCGGAGGAAGAGATTGACGCACACGCACGCGTTCAAAACTGCGATCTTCATTGCTTGGATCATCAATCCACACTTTTCCTTGCACGCTTAAATAATTGCGCAATGTTTGGCGTTTTACACCAAGAAGCGGCCGAATCAAACGTACTTTTCTATGCAACAATGCCTCACGCGGGATACAAGATAAACCACGCTCATAGAGGATTCCATCGTTTTTTTCGGTAATATTTTTTCTCGTTTCTCTGGCATGATCTTCATCACACATCGCCCCAGCTTCACTGCACCCGGTAAGACCACCTGCAAAAACACCATCACACATCGCTCCAGCTTCACTGCGCAAAGCCCCCCTACTCTTTTGGAGACGTTGAGAGCGCATTTGATAGGTTTCAACCTGATCATTGAGTGTATGGCCCGTCATAATAAGGGAGGCACCTTGTTTTTGTGCTTCCTGAACTAAGAGATTATAGCGTGCAATACGAGCGCTGGAAGCAATATGCGTCTTTGGTTTTTTACCTTCCCACCGCACAGTGATATGTTTAATGTGATGGTCATAACAAATTTCCGCAACAGTTTCTGCTTCACGCGCTGATTCTTTACGCAATTGATGATCAACCGTAACAGCAATTATTTCTAAAGGAACAGAGAGTGTGTCCAAATACTCTTTAACCAAAAACATCAAAGCCAAAGAATCACTTCCCCCTGAGACAGCAAGAATCACTCGTCGACACTGAATAAAATCCGATGTTTTAAAGAGATTTCTTGCTAGTCTAACGCACACCGAAAATGACCTCGCTGCTTATTTTAGAGAGTTACAAAACACAGACTCTAACATTTGATGATGTTTTTTGTTTTTTGCAAAAAGAGCACAATCCTTTTCATTTTTCTCAAGAGCGATCATACTTCTTGCTAATTTCAGCAAAATCTCGGATGTATAGAGCTTCTTTTTATCGGCATACCATGCGGACAGATAAACTTGTGCTGCTTCATAATAGCGTTTTTGTCCCAACAAAGATTCAGCCAACCAAAACAAAGCATCATCACTCAAAGGATCTTTTTTGTAGCGATTTTGAAAAGCACAAAAGCTCCTTTCAGCCTCAACATAGTTGGCAGAACGAATAAAGTCATACCCTTCCTTATACAACGCTTTAGAAGAAGAAAGAGTGTCACCTTGATCTGCTTGAGCCGTTACATCATGCGCTTTTTTAAAAATACCCCCTATTTCTTTCACAGCATGATCTTTCACATCAGCAACCTTTGTCTGGTTATCCGCACTCAACTCCTGCACCATCTCTTCTTTTACAGTCTGAGATTTTTCATCCAAAGCAGCACTTTCAACGGAACAAGAATAAATAGAAGAGTCTTTTTTATCAAAAAGTCGGTGAAACTGCTTGTTAACATTTTTCAAATTGTTATGCTCAAGCACTATCCGTATTTTATGCAAAAGCTTATCTAAATCATAATCTTTAAATAAGTCCTGCTGATTCTCTAAAATAATCCCTTGATACACCGAAACCCCAGCAGTTTTTTTCACCACATCGGAAGCAGCTTTATCAGCAGTATCTGAAGCTTTTTTCACCACATCAGAAGCTTTATCAGCGGCATCTGAAGCTTTTTCCATCACATCAGAAGCAGCTTTATCAGCAGCATCGGAAGCTTTTTCCATCACATCAGAAGTAGCCTTATCAGCAGCATCAGGTGCTTTTTCCATCACATCAGAAGCAGCTTTATCAGCAGCATCGGAAGCTTTTTCCATCACATCAGAAGCTTTATCAGCGGCATCTGAAGCTTTCTTCATCACATCAGAAGTAGCCTTATCAGCAGCATCAGGTGCTTTTTCCATCACATCAGAAGCCTTATCAGCGGCATCTGAAGCTTTTTCCATCACATCAGAAGCAGCTTTATCAGCGGCATCTGAAGCTTTTTTCTCTGCATCAGAAGTAGCCTTATCAGCGGCATCCGTGGCTTTCTTCACTGCATCGGAAGCCTTATCAGCAGCGTCTGAAGCTTTTTCCATCACATCAGAAGCAGCCTTATCAGCAGCGTCTGAAGCTTTTTCCATCACATCAGAAGCCTTATCAGCGGCATCCGTGGCTTTCTTCACCGCATCGGAAGCAGCCTTATCAGCGGCATCTGAAACTTTTTCCATCACATCAGAAGCCTTATCAGCGGCATCCGTGGCTTTCTTCACCGCATCGGAAGCAGCCTTATCAGCGGCATCTGAAGCTTTTTCCATCACATCGGAAGTAGCCTTATCAGCGGCATCCGTGGCTTTCTTCACTGCATCGGAAGCCTTATCAGCGGCATCTGAAGCTTTCTTCACTGCATCGGAAGCCTTATCAGCAGCATCTGAAGCTTTCTTCATCACATCAGAAGTAGCCTTATCAGCAGCATCCGTGGCTTTCTTCACTGCATCAGAAGCCTTATCAGCAGCGTCTAAAGCTTTTTCCATCACATCGGAAGCAGCCTTATCAGCAGCATCAGGTGTTTTTTCTATCACATCAGAAGCCTTATCAGCAGCGTCTGAAGCTTTTTCCATCACATCGGAAACAGCTTTATCAGCCACATCCGTAGCTTTCTTCACTGCATCGGAAGCTTTATCCGTATCATGTGCTGGATATTCAGAAGTCTTTCGAGCTGCACTTTCAGCAAATGAAGTAGAACAAGCTATGAAAACCGCCATATAAAAGATCGTTTTCCAATTGATTTTACGATACATTCTTTTCTCCCCTTAAGAGTTCATTGAATGGTAGAAACAAACAATTTGCTCATTTAATGACTGTTCATACCACTTAGTGTTGTCACAGCACGTCGATTTTGATTCCAACAGGAAATGTCATCACACACCGCGACAGGTCTTTCTTTTCCGTAAGAAATTGTTTGAATCCGTTGCACAGACACACCAAGAGACACGAGATAATTCCGCACAGCAACAGCGCGGCGCTGTCCAAGTGCCAAGTTATATTCACGTGTCCCTCTCTCATCAGCATGACCTTCAATCATAATAGAATAATAAGGATAATGAAGCAACCATTCTGCTTGGCGCGTTAAAATACGTTCAGCATCTGCATTCAATGAAGAAGAATCGAGACTAAAAAACACACGATCCCCCACATTAACCGTAAATTCTTGTCCTGAACCTGGTAACACCTGATTTAAACCAGCATCATTCATATAAGCGCCATTCATACCGTGAAATGCACCGGTATTTTTTTTGCCACATCCACCCAAACACAGGGCGAAAAGAAAGAGTATCGCTAAGGAACGAGAGAGAGTATTTTTGGTAGAGCACATAGTTCGTTTTTCCTTTAAAGAAGGGTAAATTCTTAAAAATATTTTTAAGAATAACTGTTAATTCCTAATGAAGACGAAATTTTTTTGTTTTTTGTCATCATTTTTCAGTCTCTGCCAATTTTTCTTCCCTCCCAGTTATTTCTCTAACATTTCCATGATAAATTGAGAAACATTGCCCTGATACGTCCTACCGCTTACGCTTACGCTTCCTCTTGATCTTGATCTTGATCTTGATCTTGACGATTTTTTTGCAGTGCGTTCAATTTTGCAAAAACTTTATCAGCATCAAAAGTTTTGTTGGAATTGTCTTCACTTTTATTTTCCTCTAGAGCAGCGTTTTCCGTCACAGAAGCGGGAAGCAACGACCTATCTTCTTCTGCAGCAACAGGGCGATTTTTTGCCGCACGCTGGAGTTCAAAATCTAAATCGATTTGCGAACACAAACCAAGCCCTACAGGATCAAGAGGAGACAAATTGGCACTATTCCAATGGGTTCGAAGGCGTATTTGTTCAATTGTTGCTTTTGTTGTCCCAATCAACCTTGCAATTTGTGCATCTTTCAACTCAGGATGGTTCGTAACCAACCATAAGATACCATTGGGACGATCTTGACGTCGAGAAAGAGGGATATAACGTGCTCCTTTACGTTTTTTTTCAGGAATGTGCACCCTTGATTGAGAAATTTTCAAGCGTGCGTTTTGATCTGCCTCCACCCGTGCAATTTCACTGCGCGTCAATTGTCCAGAGTTAATCGGATTGAGACCTTTAATACCATAAGCTGCCTCACCATCGGCAATAGCTTTTACTTCCAAGACATGCAATTTACAAAATTCTGCAATCTGCTCAAAAGAAAGAGCTGTATTATCAACCAACCAAACAGCTGTTGCTTTGGGCATCAAAAGTTGCGTTGCCATTTTTATAAATCCTCTTCTGCGCCTCTTCTATGAGGCAGTTTACCGCCCACTCAAGAGCACTGGAACTTCTTCATTATATGTTCTTATATGTTCGTCTTTTCCACCCACTTTTATAATAAAGCGAGGCATGGAATAAACCACTTTGCCATGAAATTATACTCTGTTATAGCGTGATTTTTGCTCAACGACAAGAGATCTCTCTTGGAATGATCCTCAATGAAGGTGTCTTTACCTTTAAGATTAATTTTCCTATAAAGGATTTATTTGATTATTTCACCTCATGCTGTGGCACATTTACTCTGGTGGGATGCGTGATTTTATCGCCTTACATTCTAAAAAAAACTAACCCAGAAGGAAAGCCCTCAAACAGGAAGGAAAACTATGGCAGGCCATTCACAATTTAAAAATATTATGCACCGTAAAGGGCGTCAAGATGCGATGCGCTCGAAAATATTTTCTAAGCTTGCACGCGAAATTACCGTCGCAGCAAAACAAGGTGCTCCTGATCCAGCCATGAATCCACGGTTAAGGCTGGCTGTTCAAAATGCTAAAGCACAGTCAATGCCAAAAGACAATATTGAACGCGCGATTAAAAAAGCGTCAGGAACCGATGTCGAAAATTATGATGAAGTACGCTATGAAGGTTATGGACCAGGTGGTGTTGCCGTCATTGTTGAAGCTTTAACCGATAACCGTAACCGCACCGCTTCAAACGTGCGCGCCGCCTTCACAAAATCAGGCGGAGCCCTAGGGGAAACAGGATCGGTCAGTTTCATGTTTAATCGGATTGGGGAAATAATTTATAAGCCAGAAGCAGGAACAGCAGACAACATCATGGATGCAGCAATTGAAGCCGGTGCCGAAGATGTACAATCCGAAGAAACCGGACATCATATTACCTGCGCATTTGAAGATATTGGTGAAGTTTCAAAAACACTTGAAGCAAAACTTGGTGAAGCAGAATCAATCAAAACAATTTGGAAAGCCACCACCCTGGCGCCAATAGATGAAGAAAAAGCTTTATCCGTTTTACGACTGATTTCAACATTAGAAGAAGATGATGATGTGCAAAATGTTTATGCTAATTTTGATGTCAGCGATGAGATTTTGGCAAAACTGTCCGTATAATTCTCATCATTGAGCTCTCTCTTCATCGATAAGGGACTGAAAAACATCTAATCACCTTGCCTCTTTGGTCATAAATATAAAAGCCCCGCGTAAAAAGCGGGGTCAATCGTGGTCGTGCCCAAGAAAACCACAATCAATCAACCGCAAAAAATAGAACCAATGGCCTCCAAAAGCAGATTGACGAAAAAAGAAAGCATAAAGCAAGCCCCGCCCCCTTGAACGCCCTTGAACACTCAAACAATTTTGATGATAAAAGCGAAAACTCCATCGTCTCACGGCTTTTTACATATCTCAAAGATGATCCCTCTATCGCCTCTCTCTTTGTTTTTGTAAGAGTCGCTTCCCTCCCCTCAAGGAGCAAAAATTTGACCCCGATCTGGTCTGTAAACCATTCGGATTTTCTTAAAGACGCATTCTTCTTCTCACACATAAAATTTAATTGAAACTGAAAGCAACAATTTTATCACATTGATTTATAAGGTCAGTTTAGCGTTATTGAACTTGAATAAGAACCCTTACATAACGTCAAATTCTCTCATTTCAAATCTGTGTGTATGGTGTATCAATTAAAATCATACACTTGCACATTCTTCAGCAGAAAATACCTGTGTGGCATAAAGCTTAAAGGAGAAAAATACCCTTTTACGAACTATCCCAAAGGCTGTAAGGCGGTTGTAATATGAGAGACGCTTCTTGCATGATACTGCTTGCTCCATTAAGCACCACCATCTTTACGCTTATGGCGTAACAAGGCGGTACCATCACACTATTTTCCAGCGCCCAATATTGAAACAACCCTTGCATTGAAACGATTCATAAGAGACATTTTTAGTCCTTATATAATTTTTATTCACACGCTCATCCCACTTGTAACATAAAAGCGAGTGATTTTGATTGATTCAAAATAAACGGATGTGAAAGGAAAAAATCTTACAGTATTTAAAGGTTCTTATTTAAGTTGAATAAAAATAAATTATCATTACAAATCAATAAGTTGTGTTTATTGTGAAGCCTCAAAAACTTCTAGAGACTTCAATATTCTTTTAAGAACGTGCAATATTCTTTTAAAAGACGCGATTCATCGTCTTGTAAATAGAGCTTATCCACAAGCTTCCTTTCATTTAAGGAAAACAGCTTAAAGAAAAAGCAAAGAGAACCGGTTCGAAAACAACCTGGTCTTTAAGCAAACCAGATCAGAAAGGAAGTCAAAAAGATCTATAGCGACAGTTTGGAAAATAAAAGCACTCTAGAAACCTTAAAACAGCTCTATTTTTTTAAGATTTTTTTTTAAAAAACGTTTTCGTCTCAAGAAGATTTGGCTATCGATAAATAACAGCCGATGTGGGATGAAATTGATAAAAACCACCTCCCCCTCACAAGTGCATTCTTTTAACTGATTAAAGACCATTGAGATTGCGTAGACTCTATAAGTTTTCTGTTTTTATCTTTTTATCAAGCATTTTGTTTTATTGTATATTGAGCAATGGCGACCATGCTGGATCGGAAGCATCATTGGGTGTGGGGAGTTGGCGTTCATTGCGTCCCGTAATGTCAATGGTATAGATTTTGGGTCCCATACCAGGGTTTTTACGAAAGAACATCAGCACACGGCCATTGGGAGCCCAAGTCGGTCCTTCATTGTGAAAACCAGTGGTTAAAATTCGTTCTCCTTGTCCATCAGGGCGCATAACACCGATAGAAAATTGTCCATTTAATTGTTTTGTAAAGGCGATATAATCACCTCTTGGCGACCAAATGGGTGTCGAATAACTGCCCTCGTTTAAAGAAATGCGCTGAATATCACTGCCATCGGCATTCATTTTATAAATTTGTGGCTTTCCACTACGGTCTGAGGAAAAGACGATTTGTGTTCCATCTGGTGAATAAGAAGCGGAGGTATCAATGGCGGAAGTTGTTGTCAACCGCGTCATTGTACGGGTCCGCAAATCCATGGTGTAAAGATTTGCACTTCCATCATTTTGCAATAAACTCATGATGACTTTTTGTCCATCAAAAGAAAAACGCGGAGCAATTGTCATGTTATGAAACGTTCCAATCAACTCTCTTTGTCCCATTTCAATTTGTTGTAGATAAACATGAGGGATTTGATGATCCTCATAAGCCATATAAGTGATTTCTTGCCTTTTTGGTGAAAACCGCGGTGTAAGTATCAATTCACTTCCATCAGACATATAAATCAAATTCGCGCCATCTTGATCCATCATAGCTAAACGTTTAATGCGTGCATTTTGGGGACCTGTTTCATCGATAAAAACAATTCTTGTATCAAAATAGCCGCTTTCTCCTGTCATTTCACTGTAGATCTCATCAGCGATCATATGGGCCACACGCCGCCAACGTTCTGTCGCGGTATAAAAACGCCGTCCTTTCAATTGTCGCTGTCCAAAAACATCCCATAGACGAAAATCAATCCTCAACCGTCCGTCGTTTTCTCTCATGACTTGCCCCGTCACCAAACCTTGCGCTTTTATTTTCTGCCACGAAACAAAATGCGGTTGTTTGTTCGGATTAGAAATTTTTTCAAAAAACTGTTCCTTATCAAGCGGTAAAAAAAGCCCCGATCGTTCAAGATCGGCTGTCACCACAGCCGATATTTTCAATCCAATCGAATCATTGGAAATAAAATCTGTAATTGCAATGGGAATGGGATTAAAATCAGCACTGGAAATTGTTCCTTTTAATTGCGCATAACCCGATGAGAGACTTGAAAGCCACAAACTGCAAGTGACAATAAACCAAGTAAAAACTCTATGTCTTGTTATAGTCATCATGGAATGTGTCCTTTCGTTAAGCGATTTTTTCTTTATTTATCATCTTATTTCTTGGAGGGGGTCAACATTAAAGTCAAAACCTTGCCCCCACAGATCATATTGATCACGGGGGAGATCTACATAAGGTTGGCATGAAAAGACAGCTGCATAAACCTGCCTTATCATAATCGCTTGTTGGCTCTCAAGACCGCTTACAGGATCAATGATAGGATCGCCCACCACCATCCCTTCACGGTCTAAATAAAAGCGCAACCGCACGATGGGACGATTTTTTAAATCGCCACCAAGTGCCACAAGTTTAAGCTTCTGTTGAATACATCCCCCTGCAATATTGACCAATGTTTGTGCCATTTTTGTGGTATCATGAATATTTTTTCTTGCCCCCAAAGCTTCTGGTGTATGAGAACGTTTTGCGCCCCCTCCTTGTGAGCGCGCACGATTGAGTAAATTATTTTCTTCCAGAGCTAAAATATCTTCAATGGTCTTTTTCTCTTGATTTTTCTTGTTAAGCTTTGACGTCTTTTGATTCAAGGCAGCCCCATTCTTCATTAGAAATTCTTCATTAAATTTTGGTTTAAACTGCGGAAGAAGAGGTTTTTCTGGAAGTGCAATTTTAGGCGCTTGCTTAACAACCTGCTCTTCTAATGCCTTTTGCACCGTTGAAGCCAATTCTTTCGGCAATATCCTCTCTTCATTTTTGTGCGCAGGCTCAGGCACAATCTTAGACACTTCCTCCAATGCTTCTACAGGAATCTCAGATGCAAGCTTGGGCGCTTCCTCCACTGCTTCTACAGGAATCTCAGGGACAAGCTTGGGCGCTTCCTCCAATGCTTCTACAGGAATCTCAGGCGCAAGCTTCGATGCTTCCTCCAACGCTTCTACAGGAATCTCAGGCGCAAGCTTCGATGCTTCTTCCACTGCTTTTGAAATCTCTTCTGTTTTTGCTTCTGTTGGTTCTGTACGTTCAGATATTTCCGATGCATGCTCACTTGGCGGGGGCGGTGTTGTTTCAACGGGGCGCGGCTTTTCCTTTGGTTGAAAAGGTGCAAGACTATCTTGTTGTCCTTCTCCAATATGGCGAGCATCTTCTATCTCTTGGGGAGAAGTGGTTGGTTTAACAGCGGGGATTGTATGGAGTGGCGCTTCCACAGCGCCTTGTTGAGAAGAAAACTCTTCGCTCAAAGGTGCAAGAGTGATGGGAATTGCTTCCAAGGGTTGTGGCAAAGAAACAGAGTTTGTAAATTGAACAGCCCCCCAACTGATCAAAATAACATGGACCACAAGGGATAAAGCCAAGCCTCGTTTCATACTATGATAGGAGTCTTTATTCATTCTTTATGCCTTAATTAATACCTTGTATTTTTTGACTTTTAATCACGCTGTAATCTTTTAAAAACATTTAAAAACAAGCAGTTATGGTCAGTTTTATTGTTTGTTATTTATTGTGCTAGACTTGCTAGCGCAACTTGAGAAAACCCTGCCTTTTGAATATCTGCGAGCAATTTTAAGACTTGTTGATATTCAACAGTTTTAGCAACCCGCACAAAAATCCGTTGATCTTTTTGTGTAGGATCCGCTTCCAGAAGAGCTTTAAGCTGTGCAATCAACGCTTGTGAACTGTCATAATAATCTTGATGAATGGCAAAGCGCCCTTGCGCATCCAGTGAAACCGTAAGGGGTGTTTTTTGCGCGCGGACGGGGCCTGCTTGACTGCGTGGCAAATCCAAAGGAACACCATTCACCAAAAGGGGCGCAGAGACCATAAAAATAATAAGCAACACCAACATCACATCCACAAAAGGGGTAACATTAATCTCACTCATCAGTTGGCTTCGTGAATGATGCCGCCTCCGTGTATTTTTTCGAGAAGAAGAAGCAACAGAAATTCCCATGGGACAAGCTCCTTTTTATAAAGGGGAAGATGCTGTGCGTGTTTCATCAATACGCCGCGAGACAATTGTTGAAAATTCATCAGCAAAATTTTCGATTTGTGCAATGATGCGCGCACTTTCATGAGTCAACTTATTGTAGGCAATAACAGCTGGAATTGCTGCAAACAAACCAATAGCTGTTGCTAAAAGTGCTTCTGCAATCCCCGGTGCTACAATGGCAAGAGATGTATTTTGAGAAGCAGAAATAGAAAGAAAAGACTCCATAATACCAATCACTGTTCCAAAAAGACCGATAAAGGGTCCTGCAGATCCTAGTGTCGCAAGAAAACTTAACTTTGATTCTATTTTTTCACTTTCACGTCCCAGTGTTAGATCCATCGCCTTATCAATTCTACTTTGCAAACTGATCGAAGTATGGGTTCCTTTTTCGAGAGATTTTTTCCATTCAACCATTGCTGCCATAAAAACAGCAGATATGCTATTGGTATGTTGGCTTTTACAAGCGACATAAAGATCTTCTAGCGCTTTGCCTGACCAAAATGTCCGTTCAAATTTCTTTATTTCACGCCGTATTCTCCGGTAGGTAAAAATTTTATCAAAAATAATGGCCCAACTCCAAACGGAAGCAAGCAGCAACCCAACCATAACAACTTTAACCACGAGACTTGCTTGCATAAACAAATGCAACATTCCCATTGTTTGCGGATTCATTAGTTCACCATGCGGCATAATTTTTGTCCCTCTAAATGAAAGGTGCACTTCTTAAAATTCTATAAAGCAGATTGTTTTATAGTTTCTAAATTTAAGTAAAAAACTTTAGTCTCACATAAATCTATGCACTAAAACAAGACCTGTTTCTTAAATTTCTTTTAAAAGTGATCATCACAGATATCTCTCAAGACACCGCGCACCCCTTTCACAACGGCCTTAACGACAAGATAACCATAGAGCTTCTCCCTCCACCAATACCTATAAAGCATGAAACCCAATCCCCCTTCTTTCCGTTTATGAAAAGAACGCCCAACCATCTTGACTTGTCCCCCCCTCATCTCAAAAGACGAAAATTCCACCCCGCACCAATCTCGTGTGAACAATCCGGCTTCTCTCGGCGGATTCCTACGGTTAACCATTCATGCGGTCCACTTGCATAAGGCTCTGGAGACAAACCTTGCCCAAAATATTCTTAATCTCTTCCCCTTTCAAAGAACGAAAGTTTCTCCAATCCCATTTCTAAAGCCCACTCAAAACTTCCTTTTAATTTTTACAGATCCACATTTTTACGCTTTTCTATCTTGAAAGAAATCAGCAAATAAAACGAACCCCGCACCGTTTTACAAATAATAATCTATCAACAATCCAACTTTCCTTAAAGCGAATTCCCTCTCGTTGACTTCAGATCCCCACCTCTCAAACAGGCGCTATTTTACAGCATAATAGCATAGCCAATGTTTTAATTTTTCTTGCCAATCTCTTGAAAGTGCTTTATCAATCAAAAGATATTTTGATCGTCTACGCACCGATCAAGAGGGATTAAAGGTCCTAAGCTCTAGCGTACAAATAAATCCACTGTTGTGGATATCCCGGGATTCCGGGAGATTTTGCTATGTCCAGGTGCCAAAAGCACTAAAAGCAAAAAGCTGACTAGAGCTCAGTACCTTTAACTCCCGGAATACCAACGCGAGGGCGCTCGCAACCGGCGGGGGGCTTAACATGCAAACCAAAAATTCACATTTTAACGATATTTCTATTGGCAAAAGAATTCGTCATAGAAGAATGTCAATGAGGCT